>NZ_JBHYXN010000002.1:0-9064 GCF_042752335.1 Streptomyces sp. NPDC059355
CCGCACACGGTGGCCGTCGGACGCTGAGGGGCAGGTGGCGGTTGAGCTTGTTCCGCCGTGTTCGACCGCGACTGCCAGGCCCATGGCCATCGCCTGCGAGCCGGCCGCACCGCCACCGCGTAGCGGCGGGCGGTCACGGGTGGCCGGCCCGCGCGCAGCGCTTCATGAGCACCTGCCTGTCCGTGACGATCGTGCCGTGCAGGGGGCTGGTGGCGGTGTCGCGGCGGTCCGCGTAGATCCGGCACCGGGCACAGGCCGGCCGGGGCCTCCTTGGCCGTGCCGTCTGCGTCGAGCCCCACCCGGGGGGCTGGGCTGCACCGCCTCTGACGGGTCAGCATCCTCGGTCGTAGAGCGCCCGTAGCCACGGTTCCCTGACGGTGGGCATCCGCGCGAGCGTGTACCGGAACGCCTCCCTGGACGGCTGGAACGGGTACCACGGGTGCGGCGGCAGCGGATCGTCGCGCTCCACGCCTTCCGGCAGCCCGCCCACCACGGGCAGCCGGGTCCGGTGTGGTGGGAAGGCGAGCTCCGCCCACAGCGCGGCATCCATGGGTACCGGCACCGCCCCGGTACGCGGCTGCCACATCTCTCCGGTCTGCGGGTGAACCGGCACCAGCGCCAGGTCGGCGGCCGGCTCGCCGAACCCCGGTCCCGCCAGGTCCAGCCGCTTCGCACCATTCCCAGCGGGCACCAGCGCGCCGAGCGTCCGGCCGAGGAGTTCGGCGACCGGCCCGGGCGCCACCTCGACCGGCGCGCCCCCGGCGGCCATCACCACTCGGGCCAGGGCCACGCCCGCCGGGATGTCCCGGAACTCGCTCAGCCGATGCCACAGCGCGCCGGTGTCCAGCAGCTCCGCCCAGTCCATGATCGGCCGCTCCGGCGGACCGGGCAGCCGCACCACCGCTTGCGGGACGAGCCGCACGACCTGCCAGCACCCGCAGTCGTCCATCCTCGTGCCCACCGGCAGGTCGCAGCCCAGGCAGGCAAGGTTCGGCCCGTCCCTCCCGTCGATCCCCCTGCAGCAGCCCCCGGCCCGCTCGAGGATCAACCTGGTGCCGCGCATGTCGCCGGGTGCGAGCAGGACGGTGTCCGACGGCCCGTCGGACAGCGCGCCGAACGGCGCGAAACGCCCCCGCTTTGCTGCCTCGCGCGCCCCGACCTCGTCCCACTGCCGCCACGGCGGCCCGTACGGCGCGGGGTCGATGGCGTAGGACCCGGCCTCCAGCAGTGGCGGGTGCAGCGTCTCCCAGTGGGTATCGGCCACGTGGATCGGCAACGCCACCTCCGAGACCGCCGCCGTCAGGACCACACCGCAGCCCGCACACCCGAACACCGTCAAGCCATCCCCTCCCGCCGTCCAAACCACTGCATCCCACCAGCAGCCGGACCGCGGAGCAAGGAGTTTTCAGACGACGCCAAAGACCCCGCCGACAGGCGCTCCTTTATGGCCGCCGTCCGGTATCTGCCGTGAGGCCCCTACTGGACGATCTGCCCTCCAGACGGCCTTCAAGCCCTCGGAAGCCGCTGGATCACCACGGGTTCGGTGCCTTCGTCGCCTGGTCCCCAGGATCGTGGCGGCGGTGTCGCGGTTCACGGTGGTGTGAGCAGGCCCGAGGCGGACTCGACTCGCCTACCGGCGGCCCGGTGCGTTGCTGGTGGCGTAGCCAGGCTGTCAGTGCTGCCTGGAGGTCGGCGACTTCCCGAGGATCCCGGGTTTTGCTGATGGTGCCTGCGTGCAGGCGTACTTCGGCGGCGGTAACGGTCCAGGCGGGGTCTCGCCGGGAGCCGGAGGTCAGTGCTTGCCCGTCGGTCAGCGTGTGGAGGGCTTCCCGGAGGTGCGGGGCACGACGCCGGTGCCGGGCGGGAAGGGGGTGCGGGGACGGGGTGTGATCCCGATCGCCGTGTAGAACGCGGCCAGCGCATCCTCGAGGGAGCCTGGCCTTGCGGGGGCGGCACCCGTGGATTCTGCGATGAGTTCCGGATGCGGACGCGGGGCATGCGGGCCGTACGGCTGTGCGTGCAGGGGATGCTCGTCGGTATCCAGCCGTACGCAGGCGGGTGGGATGAGTTCGCGGGTGTAGCCGCAGCCGGTCAGAGCCGCGTAACCCTGCGCATCTCGGCAGCCTGGCGCGGGACAGGATGGTGGCCGGGGGCGATCGGCGCGTGGGGCTTCGTAGGCCGTGGCGCCATCCCGAGCAGGCCCGTGCTCTGGTGCAGCACGCCGGCCTCGGTCAGTACCAGCGTCGCCTGCCGACCCTTCGCGTCCGAACCGAGCCTGAAGCCGACCACCACGGTGCCCAACCCCACTGCCCTCCCCCGGCCGCCCGTTCACCGCGGCCCGCTGCCCGCCACGCCAGCCAGGCCGCACATGCCGAGGATGAGGTTGGCGATGTTCGACCCCGGCGACGGCCCGGGATGCCGGACCGCGGTCGCGGGATTCGGGCCGGTAGCGCTGGTTCATGTACCTGAGCGCCTTCCCCTCCACGCCGGACACGTCCGTTCAGGTTCCCCAGTGGACCAAGCCGAACGGGAGCTGCTCGACGGCGGCCGCAGGTGCGGACAGCGTCGGGTCAGTGCCGCAATGCGTCGTGCTTCAGGCGAGAGCGGGCCGCGCCTTCGGTCAAGCCCAGTGAGGTGGCGATCGACTCCCAGGACAGCTCGTCGGCCTCAGCCATGTAGGCGGCGTCCCGGGCCACCCGCCGGGTCATCTCCTCGAGTGCGGCCACCGCCTTCAGGGCGGCGACCGGTGCCTGCGCCGCCGGCGAGTTCAGCTGCGCACCCACCCGCTCCAGGAGCTCGGCCATCACCTCGGGCAGTGGCACCGTCCGCGCCTCGACCTCGTCCAGGTGGCGCTCCCAATCCTCTTGTGGGCCTTCGATGACCGGCTCGTAGATGCCGGCCGCGTCCGCGACCTCCCAGCCGATCGGATAGTCCGTGGTGCCGGGCCAGCCGCAGGCACACGCCCCGCGGCCGCGTGAACCCGGTTCAGGATGCCGCTGTAAGCCCACCACTCCCGGCTCTCGTGGAAGCGGCGCCGCTGCCCGGATCGAGGTACACCTGGCCCGGCTCGCTCCCGTCCGCCAGCAGGGCACCCGCCCAGCCCTCATGCGACGGCCCGCACTCCTTGCTCAACCGGGCCGACCCAGGCTCTGCCGGCCATGCGGTGACACCTGCCTGGTGGGCGCGCGCACCGCCACGCCCTGAGCCGGCATGCCCACACGCACGGGCCGGCGAGCGGCCAAAACCCGAAAGCGTGCACCACCCCGAAACCCCCACCACCCGGAGACTTCCGCCGTACCAGAGGAGCCCGCGGCCGACGCCCTGCGGGAAAACCGGTCAGAGCAGGGCCGAATGGTGGCGTAGGATGGTGTTTACCGACGCGGGGTGGAGCAGCTCGGTAGCTCGCTGGGCTCATAACCCAGAGGTCGCAGGTTCAAATCCTGTCCCCGCTACTGCACCGGAAGGGCCCGGATCCTGACATGGATCCGGGCCCTTCCGCCGTACTGGACACCTCGGGCGTAGGCCGATCGGCGAGTGTGTGGCCAAAGGGCCGGTGGACTGGCGACAGGACATCAACCTGATCGAGTGGCCACTCAGATGCCGCACCTTCCGGAGGCTCAAGAGCTCGGCGGAGAGGCCTCGGAGACCAAGGCTCGCCACACTCCACTCCCACCAGGGCTGTTGGTCTCTTCCGTCCGAGGTACGTCTCCGGGTCGGCGAACCGGTTCGCCTCTGCGTGCTGCATCAGTCATGCCGCCTGGGCAATGCCGGATCGACCGCGCGTCTGCGCCCCATACCAAGTCGTTTGCGTGCATGTCACCGACACCCACCTCTAGGCCCCGCAGCTCCCGGGCGCCGAGGCCCGGTCGGATGAGGTCCGCGGGACCCGCACGGCGGCCTTGCAGACTGCGCTGGTGAAGGCGTCGGCAGAGGAGGGCTTCCGCAGGACGTCGGTCTTCCACCACGTCGTGAAGGAGGGCGAAGCGTTCGCAGCCGGCCTGCACGGACGGCACCGTCGTGGAGACAGCGCCACCGGCAGCGCGACCGGCAGCGCCACCACAATGTTGATCGTGCCGGGCGCCATCGCCAGGGCAGCATCCTCTTGCGGGGCAGCAGCCCAGCCGCGGACCCCGAGCCCCACTTGGTGACTGCCTCCGCACCGCCATCGGAGGCGTGACCGTACGCCTGCACATCGGCGGCTGTCATCAGCCCGATCCGCGGCCCGCGGGCACCGCGCGTGTCGGGCCGGCTCGGAGAGGTGACGGTGCGGGTCGGTGCGTCGGTAGCCGTGAGGCACCTGCGCGATGATCGCACGCGCTCGGCCACGGGCGACGCGTACGGGTCACAGTACTGGCGGCGGTCAGCCGAAGGCGGCGGCACAAGGCGGCACTCTGCTTGACAGGGCTGTCGGGCCCGTGCGACCGGACAAGAACCCGTGGGCACTTCTGGCCGCGCGTCTATCTGCGTTGACCCTGGCACAGCCCCACCGCAGCCCGCGTGAGTAGTCACGAGGAAGGCTATGCCCGGTAAGCCGCTCCCCCGCCCGGCCGGCCGGGCCCCGCCGCCGACCCGTTCAGGAAGGCGCCAGTTCACGGAGGTGGCCTGCCGCACTCCGACCCGGTCCGGCTGCCGGCCCTGGTGCTCCGCGCCGCCGCTCGCCCGTGAGAACCGGCAGCCGGCACCGCGCCCCGCCCCTCGCGGCCGCTTCGCGTCCGTGGCCTGCTACCGCCGCTCCGTGCCCAGCCGGGTGCGGTAGTGCGCTCCGATGGCCGCGCAGGCGGCCATCGTCGCCACCCCGGCTCCCACCAGTACCGCCCGTGGCCCGAACCGGTCGGCGCACACCCCGAGCAGGAGTGCCCCGACCAGTCCGCTGCCGTAGAACACCGTGGTCTGCAACGCGATCACACGGCCCCGCAGTCCAGGGGCTGCGCACAGTTGCAACAGCACTGCGGAGCAGGTCGTGAACAGCATCGAGGCGAATCCGGCGGGCACCAGGAGCACCACGAAGACCGGATAGTTCGGTGCGAGGCCGCACACTGCGCCGGTCAGCCCGGTGCCGGCGGCCGCCGCGAGGACGGTGACCGGGGACGGCCTCTCGGCGCGGCCCGCAACCAGGGCGCCCAGCAGACAGCCGACCGTCACCGCCATGGCCAGGGAGGCGAACCCGGTCGCCGTGAGCCCGAAGGCGCGCGTCGCCATCAGGGTGTTGGTCAGCGTGAACTGCACGCCGATCGAACCGACCACGCCCGACGCGAGGACGACGGCCGCCAGCCGGGGCACGCGTCCCGCCTCGGCCAGGGCGTCGCGGAGCCCGCCGCCCCTGCCCACGCCGGCCGCCGTCGCGGTGTCGTCCGTGGCCGGGTCGGGCAGGGTGAGCAACACCGCGGTCATACCGGTGAAGGTCGCCGCGTCCAACACGAAGATCCAGCCGACATGCGCCCAGCCGACGATGAGTCCGGCCACCAACGGCCCCAGGATCTGACCGGTGTTGAGCAGTGCGGTGTACAGGCCGAGCGCACGCGACAGCCGGGTCTCGCCCACCAGGTCGGTCAGGAAGCGCTGCCGCGCGGGATTGTCGACCACGGTCACCAGGCCCGCTGCGAAGGTGAGCAGGTAGATCTGCCAGACCCGCACCGGGCCGAGGAAGACCACCACGGCGAACATCGCGGACAGTGCGGCGTGCGCGCTCTGGGTGGCGATCAGCAGCCGGCGCCGCTGGTACTGGTCGGCGATCCGGCCACCGCGGCCGCCGAACAGCAGCAGGGGACCGAGCTGGAATGCGGCGAGCAGCCCGACCAGGGAGCCGTTGCCGCCCGTCGACGCGGCGAGCAGCCACGACTGGGCCACCTTGTACATGGCGTTGCCGAGGCTGGAGACCAACTGGCCCATGGCGAGGTGACGGAAGCCGCGCAGGCGCAGCG
This sequence comes from Streptomyces sp. NPDC059355, assembly GCF_042752335.1. Lineage (NCBI taxonomy): Bacteria > Bacillati > Actinomycetota > Actinomycetes > Kitasatosporales > Streptomycetaceae > Streptomyces > Streptomyces sp. NPDC059355. The sequence goes on from NZ_JBHYXN010000002.1 coordinate 5,922, forward strand.
GGGAGAGGGCACCGGTGGTCCGTGAGGCCTCGGCAGGGCGTGAGTCCATGGGCTCTCCAAGAAGGGAAAAGATCAAGAAGACATCGTGCGGAACGCCGATGCGGCGGGGGGACGGGAAGGCTCCGGTCCTCCCGCCGCGATGCCCCTCGGGGGATGGAGGTCGGGACCGGCCACGAGGGCACGGCGCGTGGCCGGTACGGACGTCAGACCATGGCGTCGAACCAGAGCCTGCGGATCACCCTGCGGCCGTTGAACGGCCGACGGCGGTGCAGCATCGTCCTGTTGCCCACCCGCCCCACGCCGCCGGGCCCCAGCCCGCCGCCGGGGACCCCCCGGGCGCCCGCCGCCTCGACGGCCCGGTGAGCCGCCTCGACAGCGGCGGTGTCGTCGACCGCGATCATGCGGTCGCGCCGGTAGCGCAACAGCGGACCCTGCTCGTCGGGCAGCTGTTCGAGGATCGGTGCGACCTGAACGCCCTCGACGGTCAGATAGGAAGCCCGCGCGGCGAGCGGTTCCGGGTCGATGTGCTCGACGGGCAGCAGGTCGAGCCCGCCGCCACCGTCCGCCTCCAGGACGGCTATGGCCATCCAGCGGGGCGGCACGGGCAGGAACGCCGCATCGGTGTGGAACCAGAAATCGCCGTGCTCGGCCACGAGTTCGATGTCGGTGTCGCCCGGCATGCCGATGGTGACGTCCCGGATCAGCCGCGCCTTGCCGCCGGTGAGTTCCTGTACCCGGTGCAGCAGCGTGCCGGAGGATCCGCCGGAAGGGAACCGCACGGCACGGGGCGGCTCGCCCGGCCGCTCGGCGCCCTTGGCCGGCCACAGGCGGACGCCGGTGGTCCCCTCGTCCGCCCCCCTCACTTGGTGTACCCCAGCTTCAGGTAGTACATCGCGTCGGCGTCGCTCGCCACACCGTCCAGACCCAGCAGCGAGGCGGCGCGGCTCTCGGCGATGGCCGGCGTCAGCCATCCCACGAGCCCGAGCTGGTACCCCGCCTGCAACACCTCCTGCGCGAACTCACCCATCTGAATGAGAAGGTTGAGGTACGCGCGTGAGTGGCGGTACAGCCACTGGTAGCGGTCCCACTGCACGGTGACGAAGAGGCTGACACCGCCCCCGCCGATCCAGTTCTGCCCCTGGATCGTGGCCGCGACCGCCTCGTCGGTCGGCTCCCCGCCCGTGGCCAGCAGGGTGTTGCGGACGGCGTCGTACTGGTACACCCCGCGCGGCACACCCTCGACCCCCTGCACCACCACATAGACGTGCAGCCAGGTGTAGAAGGAGTTGAGCAGGAAGTACGGGTCGCCCGAGGCCTTGGACTCCTCAGCCATCCGGACGTTGGCCGTCGAGTGGTACAGCACGGCACCGAGCGTCTCGGCGGTGACGGGCTTGTCAGCGAACTTCCGGACGCTGCGGCGCCCGAGCATGGAGTCCAGGCTGTAGGTGATCGGCTCGTGCGGTGTCGGCAGCGCGATCTCGTGGACCGGGTCGATCCGGAAGCGCTCCGGATATCCCCGGGCCGACTGGAACCCGGCGATCTGGCCACGCCGGAAGTCGGACAGCGCAGTCAGCTTCTCACCGCGGCCGACGGGCTCCACGTAGGGCAGGTCCTGCTGGGAGTAGAGCAGATAGGCGGCGCGCGACCAGCGGTGCTCCTCCCAGCGGAACATGTCCTCGGTGGCGTTGGCGTCCGCGTCGACCAGCAGGCCTGCCGCCAGTGCCTGTTCCCGTTCGGCCGCACCGAATCCGGCGGCCGCCGCCTCCGACCCGGTGCGCGCTTCGAGGTGGAAGTAGAGGAGCTCCCAGGCGCGGGCCCCCACGGTCCGCAGCCGTTCGCGGGCCGCGAGACCGAGCGCGCTGAGCTGGTCGCCGCGGCGCTCGTGCGCGAAGAAGAAGGGGGAGGAGACGAGCCGGGCCGGAGCCGGGGCCGTGGTGTCCGTGGTCTGAGGCGTGCTCATACGAGGGTCCCGAGGAAGAGGGGTGTCATCCGTTCGACATTGATGCCGAGCAGCGAGGCGATGCGTTCGTCACTGAACTTCTGGTACGTGTAGCCGCCGACGCCGAGCCGCTGGATCACGGTGCGGTACGCCATCAGTGTGTGGCCGACGTCGATGAACGGCGCGCGGGCCGAACGGGCGTCGCGGTAGCGCCACATGGCCCGTTCCACCAGCGAGGAGAAGATGATCAGCCCGAACGGCTCGGAGTGGAACTTGTCGAAGAGGTCGAAGCTCGCCTCGCGGAAGTCGGCCGAGTGGTCCCCGGCCCGCAGCAGATCGAGCCGGTGGTGCGCCACGTTGTAGTGATACACACCCGGTTCCACCCCGCTGCCCGGGAAGAGCGCCACGAACGCCTCGGTGGGGTGCCGGGCGCCGCCGGAAGGCACCGCCTTGCGCAGGAACTCGCCCTGGACCGCGAACGGACGCCGGGTGCGCTCGCCGAAGCAGACGTCCATCAACAGCGACAGTCCTTCGGGGCCGCGCCGCTGTTGCGGGGACATCGCGGCGAGCAGGGCGTCGGCGGACTCGTCCTCGCCCACCTTGCGCAGCGGCACGGAGCCTGCGGCGGGCATGTCCATGGTGATCGGCGGCGGCGCGCTGACGGCGATGTACTCCTCCATGCGCGCGTCGTCCGCGTCGAAGGCACCATCGGTGTCCATCTGCAGGAAGGGGTAGTCGCGGGTGGAGGCGTGGTACCGGTATGCCTCGTCCCAGTCGTAGGCCCGCCATGCGTCAGCGGCGGCGGTCTGTGCCGCGGGGACCAGCACGTCCTCGGCGACCAGGGTCGCCCACAGCTCGTCGGCGATCGGGGCCAGGTTCTCCTCGGCCCGCCAAAGCCCGGTGATCACCTCGCGGGTGCCGCTGTCCGGGAGCAGACTGATGGCGTGTGCGACGCGCGGGTCCCGCAGTACGAGGGGAGCCCTCGCGGAGCTGGTCTCGGCCACCATGACGCGCTCGTCACCGGAGAACGCCAGGGGGTACACCAGCAGTTGCGGATGCGGTGCATAGGTCTGTGATGCGCCCGCCGGCGCTTCGATGGTCACGGTGGTGGAGCACTCCTTGTGTGCGATGGGTCCAGGGGGGGGGGGGGGGGGGGGGGGGGGGGGGGGGGGGCGCCGCCGGCGCGCCGGGGGGTGCCGGGCCC